>NZ_JACVPZ010000002.1 GCF_018881605.1 Polynucleobacter sp. UB-Tiil-W10 | reverse complement strand
ATGCAGAGGCTTGGTCTAATAAGGGTAATGCTTTATACGAGCTACAACGCTATGAAGAAGCTCTAGGGCACCACGATAGAGCCATTGCCTTGAATCCCTCTTATGCAGAGGCTTGGTCTAATAAGGGTAATGCTTTATACGAGCTACAACGCTATGAAGAAGCTCTAGGGCACCACGATAGAGCCATTGCCTTGAATCCCTCTTATGCAGAGGCTTGGTCTAATAAGG